>NZ_QHJE01000004.1 GCF_013626205.1 Hyphomicrobium methylovorum | reverse complement strand
GCGCCCCTCTGGTACGGGAGATTCCGCAGCTGCACCATAATCCGCCAAAAGGCTCCAGAATCCGGCGGTGCTGGCATCCTCGATCTCCATGGCCATTTCTTGAATCTCATCGAGCGTCGTAGCCACTCCTATCAGCCAGTCACCGCGCGGCAACGGTTCAATGGGCGCATCAAGAAAGAAGTCAACTCGGGCACTCGAAGCGCCCCTCGGCACTTCCACGGTTCGATACCAACTGCCTTCGACTGAGTGCTCCCTCGCCAGGTCACTGTCGACAATCACCGATAGCAATTGGTAGTCATGGCAGCCGAAGCGGCCAAGCAAGGCATCGAGCTCTGTATGCGAGAGCCCATCTCTATACGCCGGGATCACTACCAATGGTCGACTGTCGGTGGCAGCCAGACGCTGCTTCGCCTCAGATACCCATGGTCTGAGGGCCGGGTCAACGAGATCGACCTTTAGGTCGAGATGATGTGCACTTGCCCAAGGTATGTCGTTCGCTTGGGCGAACTCCATGACGGAAGGTTCTAGCCAACCCGGCTTCGCATAGTCCGAGAAGATGACTGCATCGACCTCCTTTTCTAGAGCGTAGGCCTCTAGGAGGTCTGCGAGTTCACTGTACGCGACCTCATCCAGCAACGCGTATTGGTACTTAAAGTGTCGATCATTGATCCTGCCGGGCCTACGGAATACGCCTCGCCAGCGAATGAAGCGCGAGACAAAAGTAGCCAGCTGACTTCGCGAATCCGGGTCAGAGAGAGCGGCAAGCTCTTCGCTGCTAACGCGCTGGCTTAGTTCATTCCCAATTACGTTTCCGTCCATGTCCAAGAATTGAATGTCCAAGAGTGGGCCTGTCTCCGGGATGAGTTCTGTCAGGCGCTCCCCCTCGACAGGGAGTGTCTCCATGTACACGTAGATCCGCTGGTCCTCACCCATCGCTAGCCGGGCGCTTGCCAAGGCACGGTAGAGAACCCACTCCGGGACGGCGTAACCCGCCAAATAC
>NZ_QHJE01000003.1 GCF_013626205.1 Hyphomicrobium methylovorum | reverse complement strand
GGACGATCCGCTGGCAGGGCTTCTACGACGCCGTCATCGCCGATGCCGCCGGGCGGCCCACCTCGCGCATCGACCCCCAGGTCCTCGACGTCCTGCGCCTCGGCGCGCACCAGCTCCTCGGGATGCGCGTCGCCGCCCACGCCGCGGCCGACCAGACCGTCGGCCTCTCCAAGGTCGTCGCGGGCGCCGGTGCCGGGGGCTTCGTCAACGCCGTCATGCGGCGGATCAGCGAGCGGACCGTCGAGGAGTGGCAGGACGCCGTCGAGCCCGAGGGCGGCGGCGTCGCGGCCCTCGCGGTTCGGCACAGTCACCCCGAGTGGGTCGTGACCGCCCTGCGCGGCGCCCTCCTCGCCCACGGCCGGGCGACCGCCGCCACCGTCGACGCCGAGCTCGAGGCGCTCCTCGAGGCCGACAACGTCCCCCCGCGGGTGCACCTCGTCGCCCGTCCGGGCCTCAGCACCGTCGACGAGCTCCTCGACGCCTCCGACGCCGAGCCGAGCCAGCTCTCACCCCTCGGCGTCGTCCTCCACGCCGGCGACCCCGGCGCCGTGTCGGCCGTGCGCCAGGGAAGGGCGTCGGTGCAGGACGAGGGGTCGCAGCTCCTCGCCATCGCGATGGCGAACGCCGAGGTCGGCCCCGACGTCCCCGCCCGCTGGCTCGACCTCTGCGCCGGCCCGGGAGGCAAGGCCGGTGTCCTCGGGGCGCTCGCGATCGAGGCCGGCGCCGACCTCACCGCCGTCGAGGTCAGCCCGCACCGCGCCGAGCTCGTCCGGACCACCCTCGCGGCCCTGGGCCGCCGTGCCGACGAGCTCGGCCGCCGCGTCGACGTCGTCACCACCGACGGCCGCACGGTCGGTGAGGACGACCGGGATGCCCGCGGACTTCGCCTCCTGGAGGACGGCGTCGTAGCCGGTCTCGACGACCGGGGAGAACGCGATGAGGTCGACGCCCTGCGTGATGAAGGTCTTGATGGACGCGATCTGCTTCGTCTGGTCACCCTCGGCCGAGGTGAACTTGAGGTCGACGCCGTACTT
>NZ_QHJE01000002.1 GCF_013626205.1 Hyphomicrobium methylovorum | reverse complement strand
GCTCGAGGCCGGTGTGCGCGACGTGCGCAACCAGGGCGTCCTAATGCGGGGCGTCAACGACTCCCCCGAGGCGCTGCTCGACCTCTGCTTCGCCCTCCAGGACGAGGCGATGATCACGCCGTACTACTTCTACATGTGCGACATGATCCCGTTCTCCGAGCACTGGCGGGTGTCGCTGCGGGAGGCCCAGGAGCTGCAGCACGCGATCATGGGCTACCTGCCCGGGTTCGCCACGCCGCGCATCGTCTGCGACGTCCCCTTCGTCGGCAAGCGCTGGGTGCACCAGGTCGAGACCTACGACACCATGCGCGGGATGTCGTTCTGGCGCAAGCACTACCGCACCTCCATCGAGGCCGGCGACGACCAGGCGCTGTCGCGCGAGTACGTCTACCACGACCCGATCTACACCCTCCCCGAGGAGGGCCAGGCGTGGTGGCGTGCCCAGCACGACGAGTCCGAGGTCCACGAGGCCGCGCTCGTCGGGGCCGGCGCCAGCCGTGCCGCCTCGGCGGCCGACATCGCCTGACGCCGCCCGGGGCCGGTCGGGCCACCGGCGGTCTCCCTCATCTGAGGTAGCGGCACAGGGCTCGCTCGAGCCTGCTGGTGCGCAGCGGTCGCTTCGGCCGCCCGCTCGGCGCCTGCCGCGGCGGTGGACGGCGCCCGACCGCGCGGACGGCCGTGCGGGCACCGATCACCTCCGGGAGGGATCGCCCTACGACGTCGCTTCCCCAGCCGAGCAGGGGCGGTGGACTGGACCGGTATCGGAGGCCCGAGGGCGTCGTGACGGTGACCTCTCGGGGCGGTCTCGGCGCCAGGTCGTCCTCGACGAGCGCGCCGGGCCTGGTGATGGGGTCACGGACCGACACCGACCAGGCGGGCGCCTCCTTCACCAGGTTGCAGCGGGCGCACGTTCCTCGGCCGTTCACGAAGCTCGTCGGTGCCCCGTTCCGTGCAGGGTCACTGTGGTCGGCGTGGGCGATCAGGGCGTCGCACCACGGTGTGGTGCACACGTCGTCACGCAGGACGAGCATGCGCCGAAGGAGGCCGGCGAAGGTGCGCCGACGGGAGTCCATGCCCACCAGGTCCGGGCCCTCCGGTCGTGTGTAG